>NZ_VCDN01000061.1:0-16781 GCF_033949405.1 Xenorhabdus santafensis
GACACTGTCGATAAAAAGATTAAAGAGCACGTCGCAAGCCGGAACCATCCCTATGCAACTCATGTAGAGCCGGGATTCGTTACACTCAGTAATGAAACAGACAGCGACAGTGAGTTAACCGCCGCAACCTCTAAGGCTGTTAAAAAAGCCTATGATTTAGCCAATACTGCCAATCAAAATGCTCTTAATAATTCCGATCTCTATTTGGAGAAGGTGCAGAACGGGGCGGATATACCTGATACATCCGTTTTTGGTATAAATCTGGGGTTATTGAGCGCAGCCTATCGTGCGGTTGGTACGGGGGCAGGACAGATACCAGATATGAACGATTTTGATTCAAAGCTTGATGAATCTGGTTATCAAAAACTTCCCAGCGGGCTAATAATTCAATGGGGGGTTGTCAATGGAGGAAAAGACGAAAATGACTTACGAAAATTCCCAATTCCTTTTGCAAATAAATGCTTTGTTATAACCGGTTGTTATATGAAAGCAACTGATTGGGGGCGAGGAATTTCTGCTGAAATTAAGTCAAATGAAGACTTTTTAATTGTTGTTCACGACTGGCTGGGGGGGTGGTCGGATTCGAGAGTGCGGTATGTAGCGATCGGATTTTAATCCTACAACAAGAGTGCAAAGACTTGTCAGTATTCTGCTCTCATGTTTTCCGTGAGCTGACAGGGGCTTTATCCCACGAACAATAAGCCCCATATTGATCACTCTTTCCTCAGTTCCCTTTCATTAAGCCCTCACCAGACGGCGGTGTGTTATAACACTGCCGTTTCATGCACGCTCTTATCGGATGTGATTTTATTATTTCTTCATTTGCATTATTAATTTGATATGTTGCATTTATTGCAATATTATGACTGTATAAAATATCAGCGTTCTAGGTGTGGGCATGAAGATTGATAACAAGGCTATCTTACTGACTCGTCAGCAAATGGACGCCTTACGCAAAATCCAGCAGGAAGAGCACAGCCGCTCAGGCGAGAAGACTAGACCCCGACCGAGTCATCGGGACGTATCAGGAGGACACCTTACAGAATATTCAGGGTGGGCTTGATGCTGCGCTGGATTTTGGCACTTACGTTCATGGTGCCTTTGCCTCAGGAAACAAGTCATCCGGTGTTCAGCAAACCCATTCCGAGGCACTGGGTTACCATTCATTAAGTTTCGAGGCAGCCAGAGTGGCCCGAACCAGCCACGAAACACGCCCTAAAAACATTGCATTGAATTACATCGTGAGAGCCGCCTAATGACAAATCAAAAAACACGTATTAGAGCCTGAAACCGCAGTGTTGGACGAGGAAGGTTTAGCTATTCAACCGGGTTGGATAACCGCCTACCACGCACACCCAATGACCCGCGAGTTTACAGGAGCAAGCGTTGAATATCTGATGCCGGCGGTCAGTCTGCCCGCTGACGCCTACCCTGACGCCCCTGAGCTGCCAACCTCACAGGATATCGCAGTGTGCCGCAGTGCTGACCAACGTTGCTGGGAGTCCGTCCCCGACCATCGGGGAAAAACAGCGTACGACACGCGAACCCGGCAGAAGCAGGATATTACTGAGCAGGGAAAATTGCCGGATACCCTGACATTTCAACCGCCCGGCACTGACTTTGATAACTGGGACGGCCAGCAATGGGTGACCGATACGGCAGCGCAACATCAGCACGCCGTTCAACAGGCAGAAAATCAGCGTCAGTCACGATTACAGGAAGCGGAGCGACACATTGCGATGCTGGAACGGAAAAATCGGCTGAAAATGGCGAACAAACGGGACATTGAATTACTGCGCGAATGGGAGATTTACAGTGTCCGACTCTCGGAAGCGGATTGTACTGCTGCCCCGGATATTGTCTGGCCCGAAACACCACAGTCAACATAGCATGGATTGGTGGGGGAAGCAGGCCAGGAAACCCAGCAATTAATGCTTTTTTACGCAGTTCGTTAAGTTGCCTTTATCTGTATGGCAAGGCAGACAAAGACCATGAATTAACAGTCGCGCTTATCTGAATTATGCTCTGCTGACCGATGGGTAACAGGCGGGAAATGGCAGCTTAAATGCCGCGCTTTCTGCCTGCGTAAACACGATTAAGGAAAGACAATGTCTAAAGAGATGAACACTGAGAACAATCCTGAACATGAATGCCAAATGAATCCTAACGATTATCAAGTGGCACAAACTATTGCGCCAGCCGGGTCGTTCTGGTGGGCTTTTATCCAGCTGAAGTTAGGCAAAAACGTTCGCCGCCGTGATTGGGCTGAAAAGGAGCTGCTGCATTTTGTGCCCCGCCGTACCGACACCGACGGTCAGGGAGATTATTTGTCCCACATGGATAAACGCAACAAGCACGGCAACTGGGCACCATGGCAAACCACGCAGGAAGATTTGCTGGCTTGTGACTGGGTGATTGAGGAAGTGGCTAAACCTGAGCCCGATGACAGCCTGCTGGTTTTTGACCTGACACCCGGTATGTGCACGTCAACCGCGAGTTACGGTTATCCCCATTATTATGGATATACTGCCAGCAAGTATTATGGCTCTCTCGCTCTGCCTCACGTGTTTGGCACATTGTCTGTGATTCAAAATAAAACGGAAATTGAAAATACAGTCAGTTTTATGTGGGGAGAAAATAACAAAGATCCCCGGTTTTCCCCTTCCTTATTTTGGCATGTCGAATGCCAACGTCAGGCTGACGGTGCTAATACGGTCGGCAAATTATTTAAAAAAGCACTCCATGTCACGG
Organism: Xenorhabdus santafensis; assembly: GCF_033949405.1. NCBI lineage: Bacteria > Pseudomonadati > Pseudomonadota > Gammaproteobacteria > Enterobacterales > Morganellaceae > Xenorhabdus > Xenorhabdus santafensis. Next base: position 2,752 of record NZ_VCDN01000061.1, read on the forward strand.
TGGATGGCGTTGTTTATGTACTAGGTACCCCTGAAACCGTGGTTAGTGAAAATAATGGCTATCGCTTTGATTATTATTTTAGCAGTAGTAATAAACACCGGACTGACGCTGAAAAACTCAGTGCTCTTTTGAAACAGTCTGGTCAAGCCAAACGCTTCTCCTGTCAGTGGCATTAATCACCTCCTTTCCCAAATAACAGGTTGCGCTTCGGCGTAACCTGTTCACCGATTCAGGCAATAAGATTTCCCTGTCTATATAACGACACCTGCGTATTACCATCCAAGTAGATCACCCAATAACACCCATCGAGATCACCTAATCCCCTTCAGTGAGATCGTTCAATAACATCGATGGCGATCACTTTTGTGCGCCGATGTTATTGGGTGATCTCCATCAAGGTGATTGCCTGTCCGCTCATAGGTTGTGTTCCACCTATCCTGAAGTCAATTCCACTGACCGCCAGGATTATCATGCCAACACCGACGATTACTATGAGAAAATTGAAAGAAATACTGCGCCTGAAATACGGTGCCGGACTCAGCCACCGCCAGATTGCACGCAGCCTGGTTATCTCGCCTTCGGTCGTTTCACGCTATGCCAACCGGGCCGCTCAGCTGGGACTGGTGCAATGGCCGTTACCCCCACTCTGGGATGACGCAACGCTCCAACGGGCCTTCTTAAACACCCGGGTTCAGCTCAGAAAGCACACCCTGCCGGACTGGGCTGAAGTCCATAAAGCCCTGGCGGCCAAAACTGTGACGCTGCAACTCCTGTGGGAGGAATATGCCCAACGCCATCCGGGCGGGCATTACAGCTATAACCACTACTGCCGCTTGTATAAAGCCTGGGCGAAAACCACGGCCCCCTCCATGCGTCAGCAACATAAGGCCGGGGAGAAATTATTTATCGATTACTGCGGTCCCACGCTATCGGTCATTAACCCGGACACCGGTGAAACCCATGAGGCACAGGTTTTTGTCGCCACACTGGGCGCATCCAGTTATACCTATGCGGAAGCCACCTAGAGCCAGCGGCGGGAAGACGGGGTCATGAGCCATGTTCGTTGTTTCCAGTATTTGGGCGGGACGCCGGCGCTGGTCATACCGGATAACCTGAAAAGCAGTACCACCCGGGCCTGCCGCTATGATCCGGATATCAATCCGACTTACCAGCAGATGCTGGCACATTATCAGGTGGCCGTGATGCCCGCCCGCCCCGTGAAGCCCAAAGACAAGGCCAAAGTGGAATCGGCCGTACAGGTGGTTGAACGCTGGAGCATGGGGAAACTCCGCCATGAAACCTTCTTCAGCCTGGCGTCCCTCAACCAGCGTATGACGGAATTACTGGCAGGACTGAATCAGAAACCGATGCAAAAGCTCAACGCGTCCCGCCGGATGTTGTTCGAACAACTGGATAAACCGGCGCTCAACCCGTTACCCCGGCAGCCTTATCTTTATACCCAGGTGAAAAAGGTCCGGGTGCATCCCGACTATCATGTGGACGTGGAAAAACATTATTATTCGGTGCCTTATCAATTGCAGAGAACCGTATTAGAAGCCCATGTCAGCCGTGAACAGGTCACGCTGTACCACCACGGGACTGTCGTGGCGGTTCATCCCCGGCGACATCAAGGTGGCTACAGTACCCAGGAAAAACACATGCCGCCCGCCCATCAGCATCATGCCCAATGGACACCGGAACGCTTGCTCGAATGGGCAACCCTGGCCGGAGAGCATGTCAACGCCTACGTGACGCATATCCTGGCCACCCGTCAGCATCCCGAGCAGGGGTATCGTTATGTCCTTGGCATGATGGGATTGCATAAACGCTATGGTGATGAACGTCTTAACAACGCCTGCCACCGCGCGCTGGCGATAGGAATTTACCGGCTGAAAGGCCTGAAATCCATCTTGGAGAAAGGGCTGGATAAACAACCGGTTCCCGCTCGCCAGACGGCTGATCCGCTGGCTGACCTTGAGCACACCAAGGTGCGCGGCAGTCATTATTACCATTAAGGGCTTGCATCATGAACAATCTCTACGAATACCTCACTGAACTCAGGCTGACCGGCTTGCGGGAAGCACTTCGCCAGCAGTTATCGCTGCCCACGTCCTATCACGAACTGAGCTTCGAAGAACGCTTATTGCTGCTGGTTGAAGAAGAAATAACCCACCGGCGCAATCAGAAGGGAGAACGGTTCATCCGACAAGCCCGCTTCCGGCTTCAGGGTAAACGGGAAGCGCTGGATTACCGGGCCAGCCGGGGTCTGGAGAAAGCACAGGTCAGAAGTCTGGCGCAGGCCCAGTGGCTGAAACAGCATCAGAACCTGCTGCTGACGGGCGCGACCGGCAGCGGGAAAACGTATTTTGCCTGTGCATTGGGGCGGCACTACTGCCGCCAGGGTTATACGGTGTATTACTACCGGGTGAAAGGGTTGCTGGCCCAGTGCTACCAGAGCCATGGAGATGGCAGTTATCCGCGGTTGTTGAGCAAACTGAGTCGCAGTCAGTTGCTCATCCTGGATGACTGGGGACTGGCGAGTCTGAGTGCCGACCAGCGCAGTGATTTACTGGAGATAGTCGATCAACTGTATCAATGAGGTTCGGTGTTGTTGATAAGCCAGTTACCGATAGAAAAATGGCACCCAATGATAGGGGATGCGACCCATGCGGATGCGATCCTGGACAGGCTGGTTCACGGGAGTATCAAAATCGAATTGAAGGGCGAATCGATGCGTAAACCATGTGCAACCTTGACGGATGGAGATCAGTCCATCTAGTTTATTAACAAGTTCTATGAGTCGGATAAGAAGCGATCTCCATCGATGTGATTACCTGATCTCTTTCATGGTAATACGCAGTTGACCCACAAACGTTATTTCCGCAAGCCGAACAACTCATTTTGCAACTGGCGAAAGGCGGTTATCGCACAGACGCCGTAAACATTATCAAACAATGCGGGGGTAACAAAAGGCTAGGGGAAGTTCCACTTGATAATCTCTCCGAGGTTATCCGCTTGGCCGAAGCGACACTGGAGGGTTAGCCATGCCGGAGGTACATGCAAAACTCTCCCCGTCATCCTCACATCGTTGGTTACGCTGTCACGGTAGCCTGGCATTGGAAGCCGGCTTACCCGACACGGGATCGCCGTTCGCGCTTGAAGGGACAGCGGCACATGCTTTGGCTGAAACTGTCCTCAACAACCGCCAAAACCCCACATTCCTCGGTGAACCCCACGCAATGGGGCAAAACACCGCAGATTACCTCGGCCAACACATCCTGCTGAAACCCAACACACCGCAGGTGAATGAGGAAATGGTCGAGACCGTTGGGCAGTATGTCGATACGGTCTGGGGATTGGCTCAGGGAAAGGAATTGTTAATCGAACAGCGGGTTGATTTCTCTGAGGTCATTGGGGTCGAGAACTCTTTCGGTACAGCCGATGACATCATTATTAACGGCAGTGAGCTGCAAATTCACGATCTGAAATATGGCAAGGGTGTGAAGGTCTATGCTGAGGAAAACGAGCAACTCATGCTGTATGCCCTCGGTGCCCTTGACCAGTTCGACATGCTCTATGATTTCGAAACGGTACGGGTGTTCATTCACCAGCCCCGGCTGAATCATGTTTCAGAATGTGCTGTAACTGTAGAGGATTTACGCCAATTTGGAGAACGGGCCAAAGACGCCGCCGCCTCGGTCATTACCCTTTTCAATATCGCCCAGTGCGAAGGCGTAGACACCCTGCCCCCTGACTCGTTCACCCCGGGAGAAAAACAGTGCTTGTTTTGCAAGGCTAAGGCCGGCTGTGATGCACTGACTAAACATGTAAGGAGCACGGTCTTAGATGATTTTGAGGATCTGACCTTACCGTTAGAACCCCAAATAGAAAAAGCCCAGGCGCAAATCCCGCACTATGACCACCAAACCCTGGCCGCTAAATACGCGCAGGTCGATTTTATCGAAAGCTGGTGCAAAGCCGTTCGGGTTCGCGTCAATGATGAACTCCATGCTGGTCATACTGTTCCCGGATTTAAGTTAGTTGAGGGCAAGCAAGGCAACCGAGCTTGGGGTGTCGAAGCCGATGCCGAAGCTATGCTAAAAGGCTTCAAACTTAAGCAAGACCAGATGTACACCAAGAAACTGATCACGCCTCCCCAGGCGGAAAAGGTACTCAAAAAAGACTCTCCGAAAAAATGGAGCAAACTCGAATCTCTTATCGTTCGCTCTGACGGTAAACCGACCGTTGTACCCGCATCCGATCCCCGTCCGGCACTGGATGTTAACCCTATAAATGACTTTGACGACGTATCTGATGATGCGCTCATTGCTGATCTTATCTAATCATAAAAAAAGGTAGAACCATGAAAATTAGTTTGAAAAACGTGCGTCTGGCATTCCCTGATTTATTTGAAGCAACCCAAGTGAATGGGCAAGGCGATTTTAAATTCCGCGCTACTTTTCTTATTCCCAAAGAGCGAAAAGAGTTACTTGCTGAAATTGAGTCGGCCATTCTCAAAGTGGCTACGGAAAAATGGGGTGCAAAAGCCGAAGGCATTATTAAAACTATTCGAGGCAATAACATGCGTTTTAACTTCCGGGATGGTGACGAAAAAACGGATTATGACGGCTACGCAGGAAATATGTTTATTTCAGCCAGTAATAAATCACGTCCTCTGGTTATTGATCGCGCCCGCTCTCCCTTGACGGCTCAGGATGGAAGAATCTATTCAGGTTGCTATGTCAACGCCACTATCAGTATTTTTGCCTATGACAACAACGGCAAAGACATATCGGCCTCACTCAGTGGCGTTCAGTTTTTCCGTGATGGCGATGCATTCGCAGGCGGTGGGGTTGCATCCGTGAACGATTTTGATGATTTAAGCGAAGGGGCAGACGCTGACGCCGATGCAGAGGCATTAATCTGATGAGCTGGGCCGAAGACGAAGGCATTGACGCTTATGATGAAGCTGAAATCGAAAAATATCTACGACAACAGGAAATATGGCAAATAGCCAAACCCGAAGATTTTGACGATTTAAGCGAAATCGAAAGTTAGTACATTTTCTTATGCCCCGTTAATTTTACGGGGCTTTTCTTAGGATAAAAAAACATGACACAGAAAATATTAACCAAAGAAATAAAATCGTTAATTGTTAAAAATGCCTTGGCTAAAGCCGGTATATTCGAGAAAGAAGATAAATTATTTCAAGACCGTGCTGACTGGGCTGAAAAAATAAGAATCGAAGCCATTGGCGGTGAAAATATGGAACAAGGTGTACAGGATATTCTGTCAGAAATGAAAAAGCTGGCGACTAAAATCCCCGAAGCCTTACGTGAAGATATGATGCCTATTAGAGAATCATTAGGTATAGAAATAAATTTAGCGGGTAGCTATGTTTTCGCCTGTTTCAATGGAGCACGAGAGCGTTACAGATCTTTAGGTAGACGGGAGCATGTATATAAAATTGCACCTAATAAAACGGTGTTATTAGCCGATAATCCATTAGTTAATGAGTTCTATGAGTTAGAAAAGAGGTACAACGAATTAGAAAACCAGCGAGATGATATCACTAATAATGTGGACGCCGCGTTATTAAAAGTCCGCAGTATAAAACGGTTATTGGAAGAATGGCCGGAGGCTGCCGAGTTACTGCCTAAAGAAATGGAAAAAGCTGCCCCTGTTCCCGCCGTTCGCCGTGAGACACTGAATACATTAATTGGGCTACCAACTAATTAAACACATGCCCCAATACTACACGGGGCTTTATAAATCTATATTCGTGTTTTTAAATTTGTTCTAGAAGAGTATTGATAAGTCACACCATATACCGATTTATACGTCAATATAATTTCAAGATTCATATCCTTATAAAGAATCATGTTTGAAAGTTTAAAATGGTCTAGGGCGCAATTAAATTCTTTTCCTGATGCGACCCAAAATGGAAGCATTTCATTAAGAATGATAGGATCTCCTTTCCTTGGAATGCCATATTTAAAACAATCGGGATTAGACATACCAAAATAATTAATCAAAATACTAGCTGAATCAAAAGTACTTTCGGGCATATTAATTACCACTTCATTTATTTTTATTTTAATATCCTCGATATAACCAGTGCTTAATCCACCATTAAATAAATAAAAACCTTTATAGTTCTTATCAGGATCGTTAGAAGGAACAATCGTGATATGAGGTTCTGTAGATTTCTCATAGTTTAATTCTTGAAGTCTGGTTTGCTCCTTAGACTGCCACCAAGCCATTCCAGAAAAAGCCACTGAGAATATAGAAATAATAATAGGAATTCCGGTTTTCAATACACCATCACGCATGCTTACCTCAAATTTAATGACTAAAAATGAAAAAAATACTCTGGCTCGATCTCGAAACCTACAGCGAGATACCGATAAAGAATGGTACTCACGCTTATGCCGAACATGCTGAAATTATGTTATTTGCATGGGCGGTTAACAATAACCCTGTGCGGGTATGGGATGTTACCAGTGGAGCTCCCATACCGACAGAATTAAATACAATTTTACGCGATCCTACCGTTATTCTATTCGCCCATAACAGCCACTTTGACCGTACCGTTCTGCGCCATAATATGCCAACGTTGAATCTGGATATCTCCCGCTGGCGTGACACGATGGTACAGGCATTGGCGCACGGATTGCCGGGTGCACTGGGTGCCCTGTGTGAAGTGCTGGGCCTGCCGGCGGACAAAGCCAAGGACAAAGAAGGCAAGGCCTTAATTCAGCTATTTTGTAAGCCTCGCCCTAAAAATTCTGCACTTCGACGGGCTACTGGCAAAACCCATCCCGAAGAATGGCAGCGTTTTGTTGCCTACGCCGGGCTGGATATTGAAGCCATGCGCGAAGTGCATAACCGCCTGCCCAAGTGGAACTATCAGGGAGATGAACTGGCACTATGGCACCGTGATCAACAGATTAACGATCGCGGTGTGTGCATGGATATCCAGCTGGCAAAAGCCGCCGTTGATGCCGTTGAACAGGAACAAAAGCGACTGGCCAAACGCACGCAGAAGCTGACCGACGGGGATGTGCAAGCGGCTACTCAGCGGGATGCGATGTTACGGCATATCACCACGGCGTTCGGTGTCGCCCTGCCCGATATGCAAAAAAGCACATTGGAAAGACGCATTGCCGACCCCGATTTGCCACTTGCGTTACGGGAATTACTGACCATCCGGTTACAGGCCAGCACGACCAGCACCAGTAAGTACAAGGCGCTGATGAATGGGATTAGTTCCGATGGGCGCCTTCGGGGAACGTTGCAATTTTGCGGTGCATCGCGTACCGGACGTTGGGCGGGACGCCTATTCCAGCCACAAAATTTATTGAGGCCAACACTCCCCCAGGAAACCATAAACACAGGTATTGAAGCGATAAAAGCCAATTGTGCCGACCTATTATTCAATAACATTATGGAACTCACCAGCTCCGCCATTCGCGGCGTTATCATCGCGCCAAAATATAAGAAGCTGGTCGTTTCTGACTTGTCTAATATCGAAGGGCGCATGCTCGCATGGCTGGCAGGGGAAGACTGGAAATTAAAAGCGTTCAGTGAATTTGATAACGGCACCGGCCCCGACCTCTACAAATTGGCCTATGCCCGCGCATTCAACATTGAGCCAAATGACGTGACAAAAGACCAGCGGCAAATCGGCAAGGTCATGGAACTGGGGTTAGGCTACGGTGGCGGCGTTGCGGCTTTCGTAACCTTTGCCCTCACCTATTCCCTTGATTTAGACGAACTCGCCGAGGCTGCCTTACCCAACATTCCGGCTTCGGTACAGCAAAATGCCCGGCGCTGGTATACCGAATCCGTCAAACAGAAAAACACCTATGGCCTGAGCGAACGGGTGTTTATCACCTGCGATTCACTAAAACGCATGTGGCGCCATGCCCACGCCGAAACCGTGACATTCTGGTATGAACTGGAAGACGCTGCAAAGCGGGCCGTTACGTCACCCGGTACAACCATTTCTTGCCGTAAGCTACGTGTACGTCGTGACGGGGCTTGGCTCCGTGTGGTGTTACCGTCTGGGCGGGCGGTGTGCTACCCCTCCCCCCGGCTCAACGACGGGCAAATCAGTTACATGGGCACCAACCCCTACAGCCGAAAATGGCAACGGCTCAAAACCTACGGCGGGAAGCTGGTCGAAAACGTCACCCAAGCGGCTGCCCGTGATGTTTTGGCCGCCAACATGCCACGCATAGAAAACGAAGGGTATGACATTGTACTCACGGTGCACGATGAAATAATCAGCGAAGCCCCCGATTCCGCTGATTATTCACCTGAACATTTAAGTTCATTACTCGCCACCCATCCCAATTGGGCACCCGACTTACCTCTGAACGCAGGCGGGTTTGAAGCGTACCACTACAGAAAGGATTAAATAATGAAACGTTGTAAAAGATGCAGCGGCTATTACGGCGAACCGAAGCCCGTTGCTATTAATGAAAAATGTTGCTTTACCATAACCACTACCCGCGATGGGCATTGGTTCAGCAGTCGCACTGTCACGGGGAAATTGCTGCTTATTAAGGATGACGGTTATTCCGTCGTCTACCGAAAAAAGGTCTATCACGCTGACCATATTTCACATCCCGATGATCCGTCGCCACTGGCCTTAGCGTTTTCTGAAAGCTGTCTTTGCTCTATTCACTAAAGGACGCTCTATGTCATTTAAATATCGAGACAGCCCGCTTTATTTTCGGGCTGCGCGCGAGGCTGCGCAAATTGAACGCGAAGGCGATTATTTACGGGCATCGAAAGTCTGGAATAAAGCCGTTCGCCATTCCCGCAATACCCAGAATATTGAGTGGGCCGAAAATCGTTCTGATTTTTGCCTAAAACAACTTGAACGGGATAAAAATAATGAAAATACGCGAAGACGTGATCGAAAAACACCTCGTCAATGAAGTGAAAAAGGCAGGCGGCATTGCCTATAAATTCGTGTCCCCCGGTCGGCGAGGCGTGCCCGACCGTATTGTGGTTTTACCCAATGGGCGTGTGGTGTTTGTCGAATGTAAAGCGCCGGGCGAAAAGCCCCGCCCTGATCAATTACGGGAACACGAACGGCTCAGGACATTGGGGCAAACGGTGATTGTTTTGGACAGTAAGAATGTGGAGGGAATTCTGTGCGAGGAGCCTATTACAACGAAATAGACCCTTACGCCGCACAATGGCTCAGGAATTTAATTGCAGCCGGTCACATAGCACCGGGTGATGTGGATGAAAGGAGCATAGAGGATGTCAGACCCGATGATTTACGAGGATATACACAGTGCCATTTCTTCGCCGGAATTGGTGTCTGGAGTTACGCCCTCCGACGTGCAGGATGGCCGGATGATAAACCCGTCTGGACAGGCTCTTGCCCGTGCCAGCCTTTCAGCGCGGCAGGTAAAGGAAATGGGTTTACTGACGAGCGGCACTTATGGCCTGCGTTCTTCCATCTCATCGAACAATGCAGACCTGGCGTTATCTTTGGTGAGCAGGTTGCGAGTAAAGACGGATTGCACTGGCTCGACCTTGTACAAACTGACTTGGAAGGAACGGGTTACACCTCGGCAGCGGTTGATTTATGCGCTGCGGGCATCGGTGCGCCGCACATCAGACAGCGTCTCTATTGGGTGGCCCACACCGACAGCGAACAGCGGGAATGGTGCCGGAACACTAGGCCGGCAAGGTGGAATGAATATTCAGACTGCGGCGCAGATGGCTGGATGGGTATCACCAATAGCGAACGATGCTCAAGGTTCGAAATCGAGCGGAACAGGAAAAACACTTTGCTTGAAGTTGCCAGATCAGGTAGCAATTGCAACACTGAAAAGACTAACGGTCACTGGCAAAATGCTGACTGGCTCGGATGCAGAGATGGTAAGTGGCGGCCAGTTGAACCCGGCACATTCCCGCTGGCTCATGGGATTACCAATCGAGTGGGACGACTACGCGCCTACGATAATGCCATCGTTGCGCCAGTCGCGGAAACGTTCATAAGGGTATATATGGAGGTTCAATGAAGATCGGATATGATGCAGTAGCAATCCACAATCTCACTATAGATTGCTACTTATTGACAATAATCAAGTATGCCCACCTATCTGGAGGACTTCAACTGTATTAGTTGACTTATGTATTAAAAATGTAACTCTTTGGTCACTATCTAAATATATTTGTCCTTGAATTATTTTTGAATTATGAAACAATTTATAATGATGAGACTTATTTGCTGCTTCACGAGGATGCATACCTCCATCCCTTATACGTTCCGCCCAAGTTTTATAATTATTTTGACATGTCTGTGATAGTGACGTCAAATTAGATAATTCCTTTTCATCTTCAATTAATTGCCACACCATACACCACCTCTATTTTTAAATGGCTAGTTTCCAAATACTAACCTTAATATGCTTTTTCAAAACCATCAATTTTTATACACATTGACTGTACAAATATTAAACAGGAAAACCAAGAATGAACAATGACTCCCTAAAATTCACAGCTGAAATAGAATTAACCGACTTCACAACAGATCGGAAAGGTAAAGCGGTAGCATTTGGAAAAGTGTTTAATGACAGCCGTAAACGATTCGAAGATGGAAAAGAAATAATAACATCTTTGGTAATTAATGCTGAAACCTACCAAACCGACGGCTATATAAAAACGCAAAACTCCATTTATAAAATAAGGGGGCCAAGCAAATAATGTCAAATAGCACCCAAGAATTTATTTTAACCCTTTATAGCGTTATTTGTTTTTTGGTGTTTATTGGCTTAGCCATTAATTTCCGCAATAAGCGCTCAGGCAGGAAACTCGATTTATTCCAAACCTTAGTTGCGAGCTATTTATGGCCTGCCCTGCTGTTATTATTCATCGTATATCGCTTAGATTCCTTGTACGACAAATTTACACGAAGGAAATCAGAATGAAAATCATGATTGAAGCACCGGATAATGCAAATATTACCAAAGTCTTGCATACGGTTAACGATTATATAAATAGACCCGGCTGGGAGCAAAACGCCGTATATCGCGCTCATCTCCCCGAAGACGGAATAACAATTAAACTCAAAATGACAAGTGCGGGAAACATTATCGCTCGTGTATGTTAAGGGCAAACTATGAAGCCATTCACCCCCCACGCCTACCAAAACTTGATCATCAATCATCAACTGGATATTTCCCGCTGCAATGTGTGGGCCGGTATGGGGATGGGCAAAAGCGTTGCCACACTCACCGCCCTCAATGATCTGTACATGGCCGGCAGCGAAACCCAACCGACATTAGTGCTGGCGCCGTTGCGTGTGGCCCGCTCCACATGGCCGGATGAAGCGGTTAAGTGGAACCATCTGCATAATATCGACGTTCAGCCCATTGTGGGCAGTGTCAAAGAGCGAATGGATGCGCTCAAAAATACCAACGCCAGTGTTTTTACCACCAACTATGACAACCTCGTCTGGCTGGTCGAAACATTGGGCAATCGATGGCCGTTCGCCACCGTCATTGCTGATGAGAGCACGCGGCTAAAATCCTTCCGGTTACGTAAAGGGGGCAAACGTGCCGCCGCACTGGCCAAGGTGGCCCATAAGTATGCGCGTCGCTGGGTGAATCTGACCGGTACACCGTCGCCCAACGGATTAGTTGATTTATGGGGACAAGCCTGGTTTGTCGATCAGGGTGAGCGCCTTGGCCGCACCTACAACGCTTTTACTGCACGCTGGTTTAATCAAATCCGCTTTCCGGGGCAACAATGGGTGAAGCTGGAGCCGTGGCCATTTGCCCAGGAACAAATACAAACCGCCTTAAATGATGTGACCATCGCCCTCGATGCTGCCGACTGGTTTGATATCGATGAACCTGTCCATAACGTTATTCGCGTTGAGCTACCCGCCAAAGTCCGGCAACAGTATCAGTCCATGGAAAAGGAAATGTTTCTTGAACTGGAGAGTGTCGGTGTGGAAGCCCTGAACGCCGCCGCCAAAACGGTTAAGTGTCTGCAAATCGCCAGCGGCGCATTGTATACCGACGAGAACGGCACTTGGCAGGAATTGCACGACGCCAAGTTACAGGCACTCGACAGTATTATCGCCGAGTCTGGAGGAATGCCGGTGCTGGTCGCCTACCACTGGAAGCACGATTTAACGCGATTGTTAAAAGCCTTTCCCCGTGGCCGACACCTTGATGCCGATCCGCAAACATTACGCGACTGGAACGCCGGCAAGATCCCCGTGATGTTCGCCCACCCGGCCAGCGCAGGTCACGGCCTGAATTTGCAGGACGGCGGGAATATCTTGGTGTTCTTTTCGCATTGGTGGGACTTGGAGCAATATCAACAAATCATTGAGCGTATCGGCCCAACCCGACAAATTCAGGCCGGACATAACCGACCCGTCTTCATTCACCATATTATCGCGGCTCACACCATGGACGAAAGTGTCATGGAGCGGCGTAATTCTAAGCGGGAAGTCCAGGACATTTTATTAGCGGCTATGAAGAGCCGGTAATTATCCAGTAACATGCCGCGTCAAATTTTTCTTCGGCACCGTTTATGCAACGGTGATGTTCAATCCAACGGTTAATCGACAATCGAGGTCAATATGGATGTAAACACCGGTATCATCAGTGACGCCGATATAGCCGAAATTACGGGCTATATCATCCCGTCCAAGCAATGTGAAGTCCTCAAGGAAGCGGGTATTTTCTTTATTACCCGGCGGGACGGGCGACCCCGAACCACGTGGGATCATTTTAATAACCCCCTGGCACAACGGTTCAGAAACTATGCGCCTGAACCCCAAGAACCTAACTTCGGAGCCTTAGACTGATGGGTAAACCACGCAAGAACCCCGCAGATAACTGGATGCCGCCACGCGTTCGCCGGGGGCGCTCTGCGTATGAGTTCCAAACTTATGACAGCCGGACAATACGTTTATGTGATTTTTCCGCCACACAGGCCGAAGTCTGGGTAGCCTATGAAAAATTGCTCGCGGCCCAGAAAAATGATGAGACGTTAAACGGGCTTATCAAGGCCTTTTTCCTTTCCCCTGATTTTTTGGCATTAAGCCCGGAAACCAAAAAAGACTACCGGAAATATGCCAACAAGTTACTGCCCGTTTTCGGCAAAATGCTGCCTGACAATATTAAACCGCTGCATATTCGCAAATACATGGACAAACGCGGATTAAAAGCCCGAACACAGCCGAACAGGGAAAAGAATTTTTTATCCCGGGTATACGGTTGGGGCTATGAGCGCGGCATGGTCAGCGGAAATCCCTGCAAGGGCGTGCGGCAATTTAAGGAAACCCCACGGGATCGGTACATTACCGATGCGGAATACAGTGCACTTTACTCCGTTGCCCCGCCAGTTGTTCAAATTGCGATGGAACTGGCGTACCTGTGTTGTACACGACAGGCCGATATTTTGTCATTGACCTACGCACAGGTGCATGAGGAAGGTATTTTTATTCGACAGGGTAAAACGGGGGTTGCACAAATTAAAGCCTGGACAGAACGGCTGGATAATGTCGTTGCCATGAGCAAAAATGCGTTACCGCTTGATACCGGTGTGAGCAGTATTTACGTCCTCCACCAGCGTAAAGGTTCGCGATATACCCGAGGCGGTTTTAATAGCCGTTGGAGAAAGGCGAAAATAATCGCAAAAGACACTTTTCCCGACTTAGATTTTAATTTCACCTTCCATGACCTAAAAGCAAAAGGCGTCTCTGATCTCGACGGGCCACTTTCCGAAAAACAACTTATTACCGGACATAAAAATATTACTCAGACCGCAAGGTATGATAGAAAAGTGAATATTGTCCCCGTCGTCGGTGGGCAAAAGAAATAAATAGGGGGAGTAAAAATATAGTGAAAGAGTATAGTGAACGAATAGTGAAAGGTGATCTTTATCAAAGAAAAAAGCCACCTTATAGGTGGCTCTTTCTAACCCTAACCTGCTGTATTACCGCAGATTTTTATATGGTGCCAGGGCGGGACTAGTAAATT
>NZ_VCDN01000062.1:0-2401 GCF_033949405.1 Xenorhabdus santafensis
CTGAAAACCGAATGGGTACCGTTGAGGGGTTACATGACCTTCAACGACGCGGCGCATGCAATAACAGACTATATCGTTGGATATTACAGTGCGCTCAAGCCGCACGAATATAATGGTGGGTTACCACCAAACGAATCAGAAAATCGATACTGGAAAAACTCTAAGGCGGTGGCCAGTTTGAATTGACCATTACAGAGCGCTTATATGTAATTGTAATGTATGAAGGAATATCTGACTCATTACCTACACATAAATCAAGATACCCTTTATTACTATAATGACTTATCGTTCCATTTAACGTTATAGATACTCCTTTATCTGATAGTGTTAATATCATAATTTCCCCTATGGAGACACTTCATGAACCCACAAATATTTGTAGACTAAATTGGAGAGCTGAATCTCCCAGATCTCACTTTGCAGGCAATACTTACTGATGATGTTATAGGTTCCGTTCTCCGTATCCACCTTATGTGTGAGCAAATACTTGAATCTTGGATATGTGCAGCTTGCAATCAAAAGGATTTTTTCGGTGACGGTGATAAACGACGCATCAGAATTAATTTCGAAACAAAACTTAATATCGCCAGAAACGTGGGATTACCAGAGCCTCTATATAATTCAATACAAATCATAAACAGAATTAGAAACACCATCGCTCATAATCACGAGTGCAAAGAAATACCAAGTGACAAAATAATTGCCTTAGTTAATTTTCTGGATAGTTACAGGCTAGATATTCCAGCAGGTAAACACTCTAGTGAAATGGATATGCAAGTTTTCAATGAAGATGGTTCAGTGAAAGGCTCTTACTCTTTTAGTGATCCTGAGACACCAAATCAAATCAAACTGTTTGCTTGTTTTCTTATGCTATAGTGTAAGATTTTTTTCACTATTGGAAAAATTCATAACGAACAAAAAAACACACTACTATGGAAATATTAATTAACAAAATGCCGACCGCAATGCATGTATACGGATGTGATTAAAGTGATTGCGGTGGCAAATATGGAAAAGGCCACATTAAGCAGCCTTCAATTAATCAACTTATTAATTTACATACAGTTTAAAGTAAACGCGTTTAGTTTTTTCAGGTTGATTAAATAAAGAAATTAGTTTTTCTTTATCGTCATAGTAAGTATATGAGGCTCTAATTTCACCATCATCACTAATCCAGTACTTATAGGGCGAATTCCCTCCAAAAAAATACTTTATATCATCAATATACATAGTAATTGCAAGTTTTTTTAATAAAACATACAACTTTTGTCTCATCTCTTCATTCTTGGCATAAGACACTCTCCAAGTAAGATATCCTTCGTTATCAAAATTAAACTCTAAAATTTCTCCAACTTCTGTATTATTCTGAAGTAGATTTAAGGCGCCAAAAGAAGCCTCCCAAGGGTTATCACTGCCTGCTGCGGAATATCCCCAACCAGTATGCTTATTATTGTTTTTATATGTACCAACTCCCAATGTAAGATCAAAAACCAGTAGATAGCTTAATTCCCAATTACACGCCATCATATCTTCTTGTGTCGGCTGCCAAGGCCTGAAGTTACCCTTGGCATCATATTCATCAATATGTGACAGATAATCGTATTGACCATCTGCCTTTATTTTTCTCGGAACAAAATTTAAATATTCCTGAACAGCCCAATTTCTACGACGTACTTTCTTTCCCAGCTGCAATTGAATCAATGCCCACGGAAAAGAACCAACACGTGCTACTACATGGTTACATTTATACCAATCAGGGTTAAAGTAACATTCTGAATCAGAGTCATTCATTGCCGGTTTATTCACTTCAGACATAAATCCCTCACTTTATTATTTGTTAAAATTAAAGGTCATTTCATCCTACTAACAAACAGCCAGTTAATATTACTTAGCCCTGTTTTTATTTCAATCCAGCGTCATTGTATAGAGATTAATACGCCTTAATATATGGCGATGCATTATAAAATTCGTCTGTTAATCGAGTGCACAATTCAGTGAGGTGTAAATTTGAAGTTTGGTGCTGGTGAAAATAAAAACTACTTAAGATGTGGCTTTCTGGTCTTCGAATAAGTCACTCATTTTCAGCCCGTCTGGCAGCAGCGCCCACGCGACATAAAAATATCGAGGTTCATATTCCCCGTCGTCCCAAAATCTGACATAGCCAATGTGCCAGCCATCACAGGGATTTAAGAGCAGCACCTCTTTGCCGTTCATATCCAATGTAGGCAGTTCAGAGGCAGGACGGAAAACCAAGGATTCTGCTACGGGTGTAGACATGTGTTCCCCCTGAAAGCAAAAAACCCCGCCGATGATCTGACCCCATAAAGTTGGACGTTTATTTAATCGGTTTGCCACGAGATTTATTTCCAACTCTGATACTTGATTAAAATCGGTTCCTTTT
>NZ_VCDN01000063.1:0-27018 GCF_033949405.1 Xenorhabdus santafensis
TAGTGTTGCAGCCTCACGCGATGCTGCTGTCGTCAAAGCAGGCACTGAATTAAATCTCAATGAGAACACCCAACTCTCTCTGGGATATAACGGTGTGTTATCAACCAGCCATAAAGATAACGGCGTATTCCTGAATGTTAATTGGCGGTTCTGATAAGTCATAAATAGAAATACGTAAGAAATTGACAGTAAAAATTATCTCTCTTTTCTACGATAAAACTCACTGCTGATAAACATTGGCAGTGAGTTTTCATTTTTATCAGTGTCGGGTTCTATGTACAGGCGATAATACAAATCACCTCGGTAGTCATAAGTAATGATTAAATATGATAATGGATTCAAGTCATTGAAACATACAAAGGAGAAAAATTATGACTTATCGTAAAGCCCTATTAATCAGTTTGCTATCTGTTTCGGCAGGTTCAAACGCTTTGGTTCTAAATAATACAGAAGCTAATCCGACCGTGCCTTTCGTCACAGCAAATGATAATGGTGCTCCATTGATGAAATCAACCGACCCTGGTGCTGAGAAATACAGAACTGTCGGCAAGTTTATGGGCTACTCACATTGTACTGCAACCTTGATTTCTGGTGAAAATACGCCAGATAGCAATACACCCGCATTGATTCTGACAGCAGGCCACTGCGTTGACAGCAATGTTGGAACAAATGATGTGATAGTTGATCAGCCGGCAGGCTCACATTGGGAATATACTCCGGATTATTTCATCGATAAAAAAGATAATCTTAGCCCGATAAAAGTCAGCCGGGTTCTATATTCAACGATGAAAAAAGAAGATATCGCGGTTTTACAATTGGATGCGACTTATGGCGATTTAGCTAAAAAAGGCTATCACCCTATGAAGCTGACGAAAAACCTTGATATGAAAAATCAACCCATCGTATTGACGCATATTCCTGTTGATAATGTTGATTACAACTACGCTTATCTCAGAAAATCTGAGTGTAATATCACCGGGAAATCACCTGTGTTATATGAAGGGGGAGCACCGTGGATCTGGTCACCCGTCTTCTCAGTGAATTGTGCAGGTGTTGTCGGCGGAACGTCTGGTTCACCAGTCTTTGAGAAAGACAAGACAAACGTTATTGGTGTTCTCAATACGACAACAACACCGGGAATGACCGGATGTGGTTCCAGCAGACCTTGTATTATTGAAGACAATAAGGGAGTGCCGGAAGAAGGTGCCAGTTATTTCATTCCTGTCGACAACATCGCTAACGCACTCACCAAAGATAGCAAGCTAGATCTGTCCAAGCTCCAGAATAATAGCGGTAACATCGTGGAGAGAAGTAATCCTTGGTCATCTTGGATATCTCAAAGTGTCGATCCAATGAATGGCGAAAAAGCAAAATGGGATATCATTATCAAAGAAGATGCTGATGCCAAAAATATTCGCTATAAAACTGGGAAGATTAATGATGTAAATTGTGCGGCTGAGGCTGGATATAGTGCTTCCACTCCTGTTGACCAAAATCCACTGCTGGACATGCTTCTTCCTAAGAAAGATGGGATCTACAAGCTCTGTGTTATTCACCAGAATAAAGCCGGCCAATGGCAAAACACAAAAGACGCTTCCGTAGTACTGCGGGAAATTGATAATACACCACCTACCATTAAACCTACTTTGAACATAAAAGATTATGGTGGCGATAAGTGGTTTATCACGGTGGCTTCTGCGCCTTATGAGTTAACAGCCGCGTATGTTAAATATGGCCCAAAAGCAGAGACTAATTGTGATGATAAAGACGGTTACAGCCCATTCTGGAGACCAATCACGTTAGAAAAATCTAAAGCTCCGTGGCGCATGTGCACATACGGTGAAGATATGGCACGGAATGCAGGGCCCGTTGACATTCATGAAATTAAATAATTACTTATCCAATTACTTTTATAATTGTTAATTAAATTTTAAGAAACGGGTTAGTTGAAAACACTAACCCGCTTTTTTTGCTACCGGCAATGCAATAAACTTCTTCACTTATTTTTCCTGACAATAAAGATCATTTCTTCCGCTCGTTCGTGGTAAACATCCCCTTGCCAGCTGCCCAACACATTCGTTGCAATTAAGTTTGCTTCAGCGATCGCGTGCTGAATGTCAGTAAAATCAGGAAACGCAATGGTTGAAAAGGCCTGATATACCTGTTTATCGTTTAAGGTCTGGTAGTAAGTCCCATAAGTAACGGCATTATTGTTTATGCGAAAATCATTCCATGCCAATACCGGGCCTAAAGTTGGGTGAGAAAATTCACGTTGAGAATCCTTTTCTGTCCAAGTCAGCCATTCTTTGGTTAAAGGGTTACGGCTGTCAAAAATGCACAACCCCCCTTCTGTCAAATGTTGGTAAATACATTTAAGTACAGCGACTCGTTCTTGATGGGTTAAAAACACCTGAAATGCATGGCCGGATAAAATGATTAAGTCGAATTTTTGGGATAATGATAGATTTTTAGCATCAGATTTTATCCACGTAATTTGTTTTCCTGCTGGTTTTGATTTGGCAATGTCCAGCATGGAACCCGCAATATCATTACCGAATATCATTTTATCGGGATAAGTCAGGGCAATTTGATTTGTTAACTTACCTGTGCCACAGCCGATATCTAAAATAGAATGAGCTTTGCTGGCAAGTTCTAGGTAATAGTCATAACTCGGTGCCCACTCGTCGTTGTCAAAATCATAAAATTGAGCTAAATTACTATCTTGATAGAGCCTGTCAATAATCATGTCTAATCACCCTTAACATTACTTAAATCCCCTCTCCAGCATTTGTTGCAAGCTAAATATTATTTCAGCATGACTGAGCAATATTAACACGATTGCCTAATTATCCACCACCAATCCAATTTCTCTGATTTATCCTATTTCTTTAGAGGAGGCCTTACTATGCCGACACGGGCTAAGTTACCCCAAATACTGACAAATAATCCTTCATGTAAAACCATTTCACCAATCATTCTGCCTGTTTTTTCATTTATCGTGTTTTTTATTGGCGCGACAGAATTTATGTTATCTCCGATGTTAAAACCATTAACTGAAGCATTTAATACCACAATGGAAAAAGCAGCTTGGTTGATATCGGGTTATGCCTTGGCGTATGCATTGGCTGCGCCTATTTTGGGTTGGCTGTCTGATAGGATAAATCGACATAAATTGTTCTTGGTATCTTTGCTATTTCTTTCGTTTGATGGATTGGCGCTGACTATTGCCCCCAATTTGGCAATCGCTATTGGATTACGTGTATTTGGTGGTATTGCTTCCGCCGCTTTAGTACCACTCATTTTTTCGCTTATTGCGGATATTTTTCCGCCTCACAAACAAGCGCCTGCAATGGGAGTCGTTATGTTGGGGATGACGGCAGGAATAGTTGGTGGCCCTATATTTGCGGGCGTATTAACAGAGTTATTTAATTGGCGGTTGCCATTCTGGATAAGTGCAATAGGATATTTTTTACTCTATTTATTGAGTAGAAATGCCATTTCAATTCCGGTTCAAAATAACACTCGGAATAAATACCCCGCCTTGGCTTTTCAATGGATGCGACAAGGAATTTTAGTTCGCCCCCTTATTGCTAAAGGACTCTGGAATGGTACTGCGGTAACCTCATTTATCTTATCCGGTGAAGTGCTGAGACGATATTATGATCTGACAACGGGAGAGATTGGGATTTCCGTTTCTGTCTTTGGGATCGGGCTTGGTCTTGGAAATTTTGCCACTCGCTTCGTGAGATATTTTGATATTAAGGATGAACGGATACTGTTATTGGCAATAGTGTTCATGTTCATTATCAGCACAGTATTCATGCTAATGCCCATATCACTCTTTTTCAGCCTCGGTTGCTTAACGTTGTGGGGAAGTTCGCTTGGTATTGCTGCACCAATTAGCACATCCATTTTGGCAAACCGGGCAAAACACGATAAAGGCCAGGTATTGGCCGTTTCAGAAAGTTTGAATAACCTGACAATTCTGTTCCTTCTCCCCATTTACACCCTGCTGCTGACACAATATAGCGTTGCAATTGCGGTTATCATACCCGCAATCTGTTTCATCATCGGAATTGGGTTGATATGCAAAGATGCCATAAGTGACAACGTAACAAAATAAAGAGCTTGGGAAATACCCAAGCTCACTAAGACTAAGTTAATTCAATGAATGGGACATAAAGATTTGATACAAATCGCGCTTTCTTTTCTTCTTCGTCTACTAATTGGTTTAGTTTTTTCACAAAGATAGCCTGAAGTTGTTGCCAAAACTCTTCGAAATGTTCTTCATTACGCAAGCTATATGTCATTACTGCTGCACGTAATACATAAATGCGATGAACTTTTTCCCATTCATTGCGGCTGAACCCACAGTTTTCAGCATAGAGCCATGGCGTATCGCCATATTCTTTATAATCCAAGATCGTTGATGAGGTAATAAAATCGTTGGTATATGCACGGCCTGTCGAATAGGAGCAAAGCTCATAAAGCCGTTTGTTAAGCTCGTTATGATTATTCAGGCTATTATTGCCTACCTCTTTGAATGTGAAATTAATCATATGGAAGTCGGGAGATGGCATGGTGTGCACTTCAAACCGATGCTTGCCTACTTCTATCGGTGGCAGATTGCCTAACTTATCCAATAATCTTTGGGCTGTAACAATTCCGGCAGCAATGACTTTTCCATACCCATTCACATTTAACGGCAATAAACGATGGGCCGCCCAAAGTGCCGCTGCCGTTGCTCCAGCCTTTGAACCTTCCATAATAGATGAACCTAATATGCTTTTATTAAATGTGGACTCATGACTGTCGAAATTTTCAAATACATAAGCCGCCTTGGATGAAATTAAATCGAGAATACGTTTATCTTTCATGCAGATGGCACCAGCAGCATATTGGATAAAGCCAACTTTGTGAGGATCGATGGTAATTGAATCAACTTCTTTCATTGCTTTGAAGCTATTGTACGTTTCAGGTTTTGGCCAACTGATATTTTCCGGCATTACCCCCGCAGCGTAATGATAATTGGCTAAATCATGGTATTCGACAAACTCACCTTGTTCGTCCAGCAGCATACTACAAGCATATCCTGCATAAGCGGCATCAACATGAATGTAGAATGACTGTCCGTAACGTTCTTCGCACTCTTTCCTTAATGCGACAACTTCATCAATTTGATCTATCGCCCCAACTTCGGTTGTTCCAACAACGGCAACCATTGCTAAAATTGACTCACCTTTTTCAATTAAATCAAAGGTCACACTCCGCATGTGTTCAACATCAGTCTGATAGTGTTCATTTACAGGCAATGAAACAATATTGTCTTGGCCAATGCCGAAAATATCAGCCGCTTTCATCCAAGAGTAATGTTTAGACTGCGGAACCAGCAGCTTGCCCAATATTTCGGGTCTTACTCCAGTGCCGCGGCATGTCATGTCACGTATCTCTTCAAAAACACCATGTTCTTGCAATGCACTGATTAGATCTAGAATTTCAGCAGTTGGCATATTTCTCAACTGCTCGGGTAATTTATGGCTGATCAGGTGTTTTACTTGCGGATGCTGAGATATTGCAAAAGGTAATGTTTTTAAATTTCGGGCAACCCACATCCCTTCGTAGTTAGCGACCGTTCCGCCGGATGTGATGTGCCCCCATGCTTTCTTCGTGTCATAGCCAAACATCCGGCAAAGATCCAACCCACATTCGAGTTCCAATTCGGTAGTTGTAGGTGAGGCTTCGTAACTACAATTATTTGGGTTGTACATCATAGCCATAACGTAGGCTAGATTAGAAACCATCAAAGTATCGCTGTTAATGTGCCCAAGGTAGCGGGGAGAAAAAAAAGGAATTGACGTGTTTTTCAGTTTTGCTGATAGCTGGTTTAAGATCCCTTCTGTCCGATACAGTGTTTCTCTGTAGTTATGCTCATGGCGATCTACGGATGTAATCAACGCAGAATCACCAGGATGAAACCCAGAACGCCAGTGCATATGTTCACTGACGGCATAATCCATCATTTCCCTAAAAAAAACAGCATTTTCTGATTTCGGGCCTAGAAACAATGCATCGATATTCAAATTCTGAAATGATCTGCTCATAATCCCCAACCTTTTAACTTATTTTTTGTATCTTCAATAATTTCATGAAGCTTTTAATAATTTATTTTCTGTTGTTGTACTAATGATGTAACTATTTCAGAGATGATGAACTAATTTTTATAACACTATGAATAAAAATAATTAATTTTTTTACTGGTGAATAATTAAACCTAGTAAAAGAAAACATCATCAAAATGAAACATAGATACAACGTATAATTATCAGAAAATTGATAATAAGTTAACAAGTTGAGTTGGATTTGTGCGTTACCCCAAACAATTCTGAAAATCCAATGATAAACAGACATGAAATTTTTAATATGGAACTATAAATAGCGCTGTTTTTTTTCAGAAAGCTCTTCTATTTTAGGGCAGCCGGAATGACTTTAGGGCAAACGCATCAAACAGCCAAAGTGGCCTTGATGTCTTGGGGTATGTGCACTTTTGTGTACTGTTTTTTCTATTTTTGCAATATCTGATTCGTAAATTAAAAATCTAGACTGCAGATCCTGTAATTCTGCCAGTTTCTCCTTTGGAGGCAGAAAAGAGTATCGGATGCTATTAAATACAATCTTTTTGATATCTGTATATGACGGCTTGTAATTTATGGCAAAAATTAAAAATTCATGCGTTAAGTCACTGCGAGAAACCCCCGGATCATCACTTGATATTACAAAAGGCACGCCATAGCGTTGATAAAGTTTTATTGGGTGCGCTTTCCCTTTAACGCCTAGAATAAAGTCATTACTCGTTAGGTTAATTTCAATAGGAATGTCCTTTTCTCTCAGCGCTTGCAGTAATGTTAATGCGTTCGTTTCCATAGCAACATCAACTCCGTGACCGATTCGATTTGCCCCTGCGATATCTACAGCATATCGAATATGATTTGCCAGACCTTCTGGTGGAATCATTCCGCTAACCAATTCCCCTGCATGCAAAGATATGTGAACATCAGGGAAAAGTCTTTTTAGATAGCGAAACATCAGCATATACAGCTTATAGTCACGCATTGCGATATAGCCATCTTCCGGGCCGACAATATTCACGCAGACAATTTTTTTACTGGCATGTGCCGCCGAAAATGCCGAATATAAACTTGAAAATACGGTAGCACGTGGCGTATTACGAACGGCATAGGATTGGAGCCGAATACGAAATTTATCATCGTCCATCCCTGATATCGCTGCTTCTTCAGTTTGGATATAATCATAAATCCCCTTCGCAACTAGTGAGTCTTTGGCCATGAAGTCCGCATAGGGTTTCAGCGCTGCGAAAACGCGATTTTCATCGGCATCCGGATCTAACGCATCAAGCGCTTTAGCCAGATCTGGATACTGAAAAGAAGGTGCTTTTTTTAACATTATTTCCAGATACTGAACATTTTCATATTTGGCGCGTTTTTTTAATTGGGCGATCCCATCCATTAGAATTTGTTGTGATAACGGCCTTAAATAATTAAAGGTGTCAAAAAACTGTTGGTCCGGCGCCTTTTGCGTATGATAATGGCTATAGAAGTCTTTGTTTGACCACGCCGCTAACAATTTTCGGTAGAAGGCATTATTTGCGATAACCGCATATTTATCGAGACAAAATGGCCGATTCTCTTGTGGAATCTGATTTTTTCTGCGTGTTTCTATTTGAAAAATTTCGATGTTAAGTTTTGGGTCAGATCTATCATAAATGCAGTATTTCTTATTACCAACCCAGTCAAGGTAAGTCTCTGCATAGATTGCACCAGAATAGTGAATATGGATATCCCCGCCTTTGGGCATCATTTTCAATGCCATCGTTAACTCTGCAATATCCGGATCATTGGTTTTAATTAGATGATTAAAAAAGTGTACAGTCGCTGTTTCATGCTCCTTAGCTAAAGCAGTATTGACATCATCATCATTGGCCCTACAAGGAAATAACATCAATAAAATAATGACAAGAGGTATGACATTCATAACCTTTTTCCCTGTTCTTGATTCAGTGCAACCCCGTTATAAACGAAATAATGTGATTGGTTTGGAATTAAAAAACTCCAAACCAATTAGATGTTATATGATTTTATATTTACCTCGAATATCCCTGACCTGAGATTTTAATTGCCCACATCCACCCAGAATCTCAGTGCCATCGCTGATATCTAATATGCATTTAAAACCTTCTTTAGTCAGTTCATTATAGAAAAAAGACATATTTTTTGATGGATTTAACGTTATTCCATTTATGTCACTCACTTCATTTAAGTATTTAAGTTTGATAGTGAATATATTTTTATCTACCAGATCTTTTAAGCGTGCTAAATCTTCACTTGAATCATTAATTCCATCCAACATTAAATAATTAACAATGATAGGAGTCCCCGTATGGTTATGATATGTCGAAAAATGTTCAAGAAGATCTGTGACGCCAAATTTTGCTTTAGATGGAATTAACATATCACGCAATTCATCGGTCGTTGCATGGAGAGAAATAGAAACAGTATCAAGCGGAATATCATATAGCTTATCTCCGGAGTGACGAATGCCAACCGTTGTTAATGTCACCCTCTCTGTTAAAGCTTGCCTTCTAAATTCTGATATTGCTCCACTAATTTCTTTTAAATTAAGCATGGGTTCCCCCATTCCAGCAAATAGTATCGTATTGAGATTTTGGCTATCCTCTAAGGCGCCTGAATGTGATAAGTGCTCACGGCATAATACAACTTGCTGAACTATTTGTTCTGTCGTCATATTTCCTAATGGTTGTTGTCTTCCTGTTTCGCAGAACACACACCCTACAGCACAACCATATTGGCTAGATATACAAAGATAAGGTACATGTTGATTTGTATGTAAAAAGTAAGTCGATTCAACACTTTTTCTTAAATCTAAATCATTTGCCGATAGCAAATATTTCTTGGAACCATTTGGTGATTCTACTACTTCGCTAATTTTCATTTAGACATTCTCTCAATATGGTGCAACATGGCGATCTATATCTGAAACTCCACACATTTTAGGATTTGCAAGAGGCTGATCTAATTGCAGAACTTTTTGATATTTTTTGACTGGAGCAGTGAATAATTGGTGGATTTTATCTATATCTAATTTGGAAAGATAACCATTGCTAATACCCTAATAACTTTCTTAAACGGTAATTGTGGTAGGAAAAATAAGTTATTCAGAATATAAGCACCAAATTTTACTTGAATGAGCATGGCAGTGATTGACATAAATAACCTCACCAGCGTTTTAAATGAAACGGAAAGTCGAAAGTCTTTATTTGGGTTTTGTCGTTTTTATCCGGTTATAAATTTAATCATCAATATTTTTGATTCGCATCGTTATTGTCTTTATTTTGTGATTTACGTCACAAAATGACAGCGGTAATTATTATTTCCATATTTATAAAAGTAGGAGTTATTATTATTTATGATTCCAATTAATCTTATGTTTTTAAGTTAATTAGAAATATTTTATTAATGTGATGACTTGCTTTCTGCTTTTAAAGAAATAGCAATGTTACATTATTACTTGTTATGATTGGGGTTTAGTCTGATTTTGTTAATTTACGCTGTGTTATTTATTCCATAAAGTGAAATGAATAATACAGTATTTATAAATTAAAAGAAGCTTGAAAAAACAATCAAGCTCCATGAGATTAAATTTATATGTATCAATTAGTTGATGTTTTGTGGCGAATGTTTAGTCTATATTTTATTAATTAATAAATGATTGTATAAGGGCCGTAAATTAGTCATGATTTATCCCCTTTGTCTTTCAAGTTGCCTTGCTGTTGGCTGCGTTCATTCACCCCGATCACCGTTTTCGATTATCTATGCTCCCGGAAGTGACAGGAAGACTCCTGCCTTTCACCGGAGCCCAGCCTTTGCCGCCGTGATGCAACTCGAAATCCATTGGGTATAATTTAACTATGGGGTGAAATCACCAATCAAACATTGCACATAATGAAAAAAGTATATTGGTTAACCAATTCAGCAACAAACATGAGGACTGTACCGGCAAGAATAGCACTATGATTTTTAATCAATAAGTTATCTCTTCCCTTCCACAAAGCATAGATCCACATTGTCATTGCAATAATGTACAGACACCAAGAAAGCATTCTTAACCCAAAGGCACTTTTGATATTAAGCCCAGTTTGGTGTGGAAAAATAACATTCGTATCAATTGCGGTAACCTCTGCCAGCCATCCCATATAAGCAGGATGTTCAATGAGCCTCGTCGTCACACTGATAAAAACCACAAACAACGCTGTTGTTACTAGCTTGACAGGCAACTTCCCTTTAATGCAGTTTTTAAGCGGGCAGCCAATAAATGACAGAGCTAACGCCGGCCCCAGTGTAAATACTGCGCTATAGAACAAAAAATAAGTATTAACGTTTGCCCATGTGTTCATTGCACTATTAACGGAAATAATCGTTACATAATAGAGATCAATTAGCCCAACAACACCAATGGCCAATAATGCATACGCATTTATCTGTTTGCTGATTGCTACATAAGATGTGTATAAAACAACCATCCCAAAGTAAGCTGCGGCAAAGGCTGTTTCGATGTTTACCCATTCCTGCGTGACGTTATGCAATGATTGATAAACGCTGATTGATGGATAACTCAGAACATTAACAGAAGCCATCAGCCCAATTCCAGCCAATAGCCCACTTGTCAATAACGCTCTTAATAAGATTTTGTGTACAAAATTAACAATTGAACTCCGCCAAGTGTTCAATTCATACTTAAACCAGTAAATAAAAAGTGCACTCATCAATACAAGCCCTACAGAGCTTTGTACTATCATTGTAAATGCAATTAACAACCACTCACTCATGTCAACTCTAGTCCATTTATCTGCAACCAAACAACATCACCGATGCATATTATATCCATATTTTATTAATTCAATTTCAGTTTGATTGATATGTTATATCGAAAGGTTAAAATTTTACGCAATTTACGCGCTAATCCAAAAAAATTTTCACTTTTTTTTCGTTGATGATGATAAATACCGTAACTAATGCGAGTATCTTGCTCTTATCAGAGCTACCTAAATATGTTAAATTTACGCATATCAATCACTTCTAATGAGCATCCCTATGATCCCGGAAAAACGTATCATTCGTCGGATTCAATCTGGTGGTTGCGCAATTCATTGTCAGGATTGTAGCATCAGCCAACTATGCATCCCTTTCACCTTAAATGAACATGAGCTCGATCAGCTTGATAATATCATTGAGCGCAAAAAGCCTATCCAGAAGGGCCAAACTTTATTTAAGGCAGGTGATGCTCTGAAGTCACTCTATGCAATCCGTTCTGGAACTATCAAAAGTTATACTATCACTGAAGAAGGTGATGAACAGATTACAGGTTTCCATCTTGCGGGTGACTTGGTTGGGTTTGATGCCATCATTAATACTGAACACCCAAGTTTTGCTCAAGCCTTGGAAACTTCAATGGTTTGTGAAATTCCATTTGAAACGTTGGATGATCTCTCTGGTAAAATGCCTAATCTCCGCCAGCAAATGATGCGCTTGATGAGTGGCGAAATCAAAGGTGATCAAGAAATGATTTTGCTGCTGTCTAAAAAAAATGCGGAAGAAAGACTGGCGGCATTTATCTACAATCTGTCACGCCGTTTTGCGCAACGGGGTTTTTCGCCTCGTGAATTCCGTTTAACCATGACTCGCGGAGACATCGGGAACTACCTCGGTTTGACGGTTGAAACCATCAGCCGCCTTCTTGGTCGTTTCCAGAAAAATGGCATTTTAGCAGTAAAAGGTAAATATATCGGGGTCGAAGATATGGCCAAATTAACTGAATTAGCCGGTAAAAGTCCTGCCAACGTTTCCTGACATTATCTAAATTTTAAGCCAGATCACTATATTTTACCGATCTGGCTTCTCCTTACCCTGTTATAGTTATCTATATTGGTTTATCTTCTGTATGAAAGAGGTATCACAAACTCTGTGAGGAACTCAATATGGCTAACTATCAAAATCTCTTAGTTGCAATTGACCCTAATCAGGATGATCAACCCGCCCTAAGGCGTGCAGTTTATATTGTGCAACGCAATGGTGGCAGGATAAAAGCATTCTTACCTATTTACGATCTTTCATATGAGATGACCACGTTGCTCTCTCCAGAAGAAAGAAATGCTATGCGTAAGGGAGTGATTGGTCAAAGAGTGGCTTGGATAAAACAACAAGCCCACTATTATCTTGAATCAGGCATTGATATTGAAATTAAAGTGGTCTGGCATAATCGTCCTTATGAAGCCATCATTCAGGAAGTTATCGCTGGTGAGCATGACTTGCTATTAAAAATGGCACATCAGCATTCCCGATTAGAATCAATAATTTTTACTCCCCTTGACTGGCATCTGTTACGCAAATGTCCTTGCCCTGTCTGGATGGTAAAAGATCAAATATGGCCTGAAAACGGCTCCGCTGTTGTTGCCGTTAACTTGTCTAATGAAGAACCTTATCATCACGAACTTAATTTGAAGTTAGTACGTGAAACACAAGAAATTGCCAACCGAATTGTTAAAGAACCACTAATTCATCTTGTCAGCGCTTACCCAGTAGCGCCTTTAAACATTGCAACTGAACTGCCTGATTTCGATCCAAATGTGTATAACCAAGCATTGCGGGGTCAACATTTGATTGCCATGAAAGAATTACGGCAAAAGTTTGGTATTGATGAGAAACAGACTCATGTTCATGAAGGGGTACCGGAAAAAGTTATCCCTGAAACATGTGATGAATTAAATACTGGGGTCGTAGTTCTGGGTATTCTTGGCCGGACTGGATTATCCGCTGCATTTCTTGGCAATACTGCCGAACATGTTATTGATCGGCTAAAGTGTGATCTTTTGGCAATCAAACCTGATGGGTTCATCTGCCCTATCCATTTAAATGAAGAGTAATAAATTCAATACACGATGAAATGATAACGATGGTGATGACTGATAATTTGATTGCCCGAGGTTAGTTCGGGCAATCTTGTATATCCATTATTTTACTTTTTGGCTTATTTTAAATTCTCAATTTTAACTTTCCCTTTTTCACGGAAAATAATCGCTAAACCCAATATAATTGCAAACATGCCAACAATACTTAATCTTGATAAGCTGTTACCCAAGAATAAATAATCCATAATTGCGGTTACGCCCGGAACCAGATAAAACAAGCTGGTGACATTAACCAAATTCCCTGCACTTATCAGTCTATAAAGCAGTAATTGGGCCACGACAGAAATCACTAATCCCAACCATAATGCAGGAATAAAAAAGCCAACAACAGGTTCAATATGAAACGGTTTAAATGGAATAAATAATAAGCATGCCAGCAAGCTAACACCATATTGTAAAGGGAGGACTTCAGAAGGAGATTGTTTAATTTGTTTTTGAAAAATAGCACCTATGCTCATGCAACCGAGTGCCGCTAAAGCAAAAAAAGTTCCGGTAAAGGAAAATTTCGTTAGTACCAACCCTTGAAATACAACGAGTATTAATCCCATTAAAGCTAATAATAACCCTATTAAACGGCGGGCCGAAAACCGCCTTTCCATTACCCAAAGTGTAATGATGGGTTGGATCCCCATAATTGTTGCTAAGATACCGGGAGTTATTCCATGTTCTAATGCAAGAAAATAAAAAATGGAATACCCACCAATGATCAATAAACCAATGCCGGCAACTTTTTTGATATTTCCCGGCGCAGGGAGATAACGTTTTCTAAATATGCAGAGTAAGGACAAACATAGAAATGCAATACTAAAACGCACAGTCAAAATAGCGAAAGCAGAACTATGATCAAGCCCCCATCGAGAAAAGATGGCACCACTACTCCATAATAAAACGAAAAGTGTTGTTGAGCCGTATGTACTCCAAAATATTTTTGAGTTCATAACCAAGTATGCCTGTTATTGTTGTTGTAAATTAAACAGCTTATAGCTCAATAAATAAACGACTAATAAACCAACTGGAAAATCCAATTCCTCACGAGCTAGTTTATAGTTCATGCTGTAACTTAATAATTTTATGGCCCGATATTAATTTCCTGTTTTATCAAAAATCTAAATTCCTAGCTGCATTCTTCAGACGTTCATCCCCACGGCGGTCATATTTTTGTGTGGTGATGATACTGGAATGGCCCATTGCATCTTTAACGGTCACAATATCTTCACCATTGTCCAGCATGGCTGATGCAAATGTTCGACGCAAATCATGCGGAGCAAATTTTTCCAGCTCACTCTCTATTCTGCGAATTTCAAGAATATGATAAATCGCCTGATCTGTCAGGCGATTATCTGTAACATCATCATGACGGCGAATACGAGTAAACAGTGGACCGGCATGATCACCGCGCACTTCATCTATCCAACGGTTCAATCGTTCCCAAGTTCCTTCCGGCATATAAGACAAACGCTCTTTATTACCTTTCCCCATAACTCTTAATGCTTGTTCGCGGCGAATAATATGCTTCATATCCAAAGCGACAATTTCCGCTCGCCGCAATCCACAGCCGAGAAGTACACCAATGATAGCGGCGTCTCGCACGCCTTTTGTACTGACATCATTTTCACAGGTAAAAAATAAGGTTTTTATTTCATAACGTTCGAGCGCCCTGCCTTTTGGTAAACGGTTTCCTCTGACAGAACGGACTTGTTTGATATGTTGAAAGTTGTCGGTATCGAGTTGTTTCATTGTCCATGCTTCCAACGCAACACCTTTCAATGCAGAAAGATAAGTGTTGATTGTCGCCGGTGCTTTTCCTGAATCTGCAAGCATTTCCATAACCGCTTGGATATGGTGGCGACGTATAGCTCCCCAAATACACACTTGTAAATTTTGATACCCGAGCATCTTTGCCACGATATTCAAAAACGATTTCATGGTCTGGCGGCTACGTTTTGAGCCAAGGCTCACCAGATAAGCAACTGCCGGATTGTCATATATTTGTTTTCCCGGCGTGGACAAAGACATCAACTCGCCCGTTTTTTGCCGATGCTTCGGAGAAACGATCAGTGATTTTTTCTCGTTATCATTTTCGTGATTATTGTTATTTTGGTTGTGGTGGTTCACTTTGCCTCCTGACTTCAATGTCTACAACTCCCCGAAAACATATCTCACCGATAGACGATACCCACATTGCCTATTTTTAACTCAAATTTAAAGCACTTAAATGATTGCTCTCTGTAAAAAGTGAGAGTGTTTACTCACACCATTTTATTTCGTTAACCTTACTTTTTCAAATGTATCTTTTAATAAGTAGAGAAAATAATGTTTAAAAAACAATGAGGTATAAATTTGTGAGAACAACAAAGTTTATCCATAAGAGATTAAATAGAAACAAGGAGTTACCCATCAATGACATAAATGTCTGTAAGGCTAAATCTGGTTCAGGTTATTTTTTTGCTTCAATTCGTTACTACAGATCAAAGCTACATTCAAAAACCATAAGGTAATTTTGGTCTGCTCTGGTTAAAATGTCTTAATTGTTATGTTTACTCTTCATGTTGTTCCGCCTATGCTCCCAAGTTAATTTATTCACTTATGATTTGGAGCTCTCACTATGCATATCATTCTTGCGCCGACGAATCTTGGATTAAGCCCTTTATGGGAGGGACATATACCGGGAACATGGCGGGCTCCACAAGTACTGATGGAACATGGGTTAGCTGAAAGATTGCAAGCAAATGCGGTGAGCGAATTGCTAAAGCCAAATTATTTAATTGAGCCGCAAATGGGTACGCGTATACGTAATGGTTATGGTATTCGTGATTTTAATCTACAGTTGGCGGCGACAGTAGCTAAGGTACAAAAACATGGCGACTTTCCGCTCATTATTGGCGGGGACTGCTCAATTTTATTAGGCGCATTGGCGGGTTCTCGTCGAATTGGTCCAATATCACTTATCCATATTGATGGGCACAGTGATTATCGCCACCCAGGTAATTACGATACACAACAGATGTTAGGCGCGGTAGCGGGAATGGATTTAGCTTTGGCAACAGGCCGTGGTGAGGCATTACTAACAGATTGGCCGGATATAGAAAGTCCATTAGTGCCAGAACAACAGGCACTCCAACTAGGCGAACGCGAGAATCAAGATGCTGATTTTGCTTGGCCTGATATTAGCCAAACCGCTATTTCACTAATTGATGTTTTTACGGCAAACTCGATAGGTGAAAAAGGGATCATTAACAAAATCGAACAAATGTTAGCTGTTCAACCAACA
The DNA here is from genome assembly GCF_033949405.1 of Xenorhabdus santafensis. Lineage (NCBI taxonomy): Bacteria > Pseudomonadati > Pseudomonadota > Gammaproteobacteria > Enterobacterales > Morganellaceae > Xenorhabdus > Xenorhabdus santafensis. The sequence goes on from NZ_VCDN01000063.1 coordinate 16,332, forward strand.
TGGCGTTTTTGGATACATCTCGACGTTGACGTCCTAGACCAAACTGTCATGCCAGCAGTTGATTCACCCGGTAGCCCGGGGATTGAACCTAGTTGGCTAAAAGATATTGGTGCTAAATTACTCAACAACCCATTATGCTGCGGCATGACAGTTTCTGTTTTCGATCCTGATCTAGACCCCGATGGCTGTTATGCAGAGCTGATTGTTGAGATTCTGGAAGGAATGTTTCTATTCCGTAATTAACTCATTATTTCATGCAATAAGGTTAGTGCAAATCCCCCTTCTATCATAATGGTAGGATGAAACATTCCAACGGCGACATATTCAATCCCTTAGCTTCTACGAAAAATTGGCCATGTGGGAAACTATCCTCTCACTTTTTCCTTAATCAAAACAAAATTTGAAAGTCTTAGCTTATTTGAATCCCTTTCCAAAAAAAGAAAACATCAATGACACAACGTCATTGACTGAATGTCATTAATAAATTATTAATATCGTAGCTCAGCTGTTTTGCATTCAGTCTAAAAACCACAAACCAATTATGCATATGATTTAAAACAACTTTTATTCAGCTTTAGAGCATGTTGTTACGCCGCATGCCGAAATCGTGGAGAGTGTTTAACATGAACAATCATTATGATGTTGTTGTTATAGGGGCCGGCATTTCTGGAATTAGCGCAGCTTACCACTTAAAGAAGCACCGTCCCAATACCTCATTCATCATGTTAGAGGGGCGCAATACCATTGGAGGGACATGGAGCCAGTTCCGTTATCCGGGAATTCGTTCTGATTCTGATATGCCCTCTTTTGGTTTTGGTTTCAAACCATGGACACATAAAAGAGCTATTGCCGATGCCGATACCATTTATAGCTATCTACAAGATACAATTGAAGATAATGGCATTGATGAACATATTCGTTTGGGATATCGCGCGATTAAAGCGGCTTTTTCATCTAAAGACGGAATGTGGTTGATTACAGCTGAACATGTAGACACTGAGACGCTATATACATTTAAAGCGCGTTTTTTACTACTTAATACAGGCTATTACGATTATAAGCATGCATACACACCGAAATTTGAAGGGAGTGAAAATTTCAACGGCAAAATCATCCATCCCCAACATTGGCCGAAAGATTTAGACTATACAGATAAACGTGTTGTTGTTATCGGTAGTGGTGCAACCGCCGTCACCCTGATTCCATCAATGGCAGCTACAGCAAAACATGTCACCATGTTGCAACGCTCACCAACCTATATGATTTCTGTGCCTGCTATTGATTCCACTGCAGGTTTACTGAATAAACTTCTTGGATATCAACGTGCTTATCCAATTATTCGTAAAAAAAATATTTTATTTAATCGGGGGTTATATAAGGCCTGTCGCCGTTTCCCCAAAATCATGCGAAAACTGCTGATTGCAGGTGTACGCCGGAGACTTCCAAAAAATTTTGATGTTGAGACCCATTTTACGCCTCGTTATAACCCATGGGATGAACGTTTATGTATAGTGCCCGATGGCGATATATTCAAGGCTATTTCGGCAGGCCAGGCATCCGTTGTCACTGATCGTATCCGACAATTTACTGAAAAAGGTATTTTATTAGAATCAGGCAAGGTATTAGACGCAGATATTATTGTAACCGCAACCGGGCTTAATATGCTCGCCTTTAGCCAAATCGAATTATCAGTGGATGAGCGCCCTATTCACTTTCCTGATACAACAATATTTAAATCAATGATGCTTTCAGATGTACCTAATTTGGCTTTTGCTTTGGGTTATACCAATAACTCGTGGACTTTAAAGGTTGATTTAGTCTGGGAGCATTTTTGCCGGATACTGGATCATATGGATAAGCTGGGTTACAGCAAGTTTGAACCCATTATTCGGAAAAAGTATATGAAACGTGTTCCTTTCACTGCTCTAAGCTCGGGGTATATGCAACGAGGACTTGTTCAATTTCCCCAAGCCGGAACAGAAGAACCTTGGACTATTCAACAAGCTTATGAACATGATCTAGAAAGGTTACGCTATGGCCCGGTGACTGATAATGAATTAATTTTCAGTACAATTAAATCTTCAGATAAACAGACTCTTTAAAAATTGCTCCACGTGTTTTATTTGCTAAGCCCTTAAGTGAAGCCGGAATTGATACCTTCGTTTTTGATTGCTGGAGGTTTGGGGGCTCAGGGGGATACTTCGACAAGATGTTTCTTACCGACGTCAACGGGAAGATTATCATGCCGCTGTAATTACTGTACGTAAACCACCCAAATTTGATCGTTCCGGCTATATTATTTGTTCATAGTGATGGGGCACAAGCTTATTAGTTTGAAAGGCAACTATACATCTCAGGTATATGCCCCTATTTTTATTGATTTTTGGGGAATTATGGCAATAAACCAGCAAGTATTATCTCTTCTGCTATGCCCTAATCTTTGATAATCATCGGCGGACGCCGGGTTTTATCTAAAAGCAGGCAAGTAACATCAGGCCGAGAATAATGCCCAACAGGATCTGCAACCGCTTTTGCCAATGTAATATCACTTAAATCGATATTTGCATATAGCAGCCCTTCTTCATCGGGAGGCAGAGGCTTTGCAAGCTGTTTGCCATCCGGGCCGTAAATACAAGCATAACCTCCGCCTTTTTCAAGCAAAGATCGGTGCACTTCGGTTTGGCACATCAAATCAATCATTTCTTGTGAAACCAGACCACAGGCCCCGACAAAAAAACACTGGCCTTCTAATGCATATACGTTGCTGACCGCTGTATTCATTTCACCGGATAAAGCGTGAACACGTCCTTTATATACAGAAAAACTAGGCCAAGAACCAATATGTATCTGTTCATTTTGAGCAAACATGGCGTATTTGGATAGAGGCTGGAGATGTTCCCAACAATTTAACGCACCAACTTTACCAAGATCCGTTTCTATCACATTTAAACTGCTGCCATCACCTTCGCCAAAAAGTGCTCTTTCAACATGAGTTGGTTTCAGTTTTCTTCGGGTCAACAACGTCTTACCAGTCTGATCAATAATAGACTGGGAGATATAAAGGCTGCCGTGGTCTTTTTCACTGAAACCAAGCACGACCATGATATTATTGTCAGCGGCGGCGCGCTCAATTCTTTGATATTGTTGGCTATTAATAACCAGTGAATTGTCATGGTATTGTTTGATAAATTGCATGCCCCACAAAGGGGAATCCAGCCATATGAACCACGGATAACCGGGGATCCAGGTTTCAGGAAATGCAATCAATTTAGCGCCATGATTGGCAGCTGACGCTATCAGGGAAATGGTTTTTTCGATAGTTGCATTTATATCGAGAAAGATAGGCGCGGCTTGAACTGCCGCGACCCGAAATGTTTGTATCGTCATAATAGATTGTTTCCTTGATACAAAAATCATTAATAGCGAGCAACTGCCTGAATAATTAGGTGAAAAGTCACTCAATGCACGGAAATTCTCCCATTTGCCTACGCAGTGTATTTAGCCAAATCATCAGGCGTTATTTTATCGGATACATGATTTTTATTAATAGACAACACTATTTCCCCATGTAATCCATCCAATACATTCTCACCTATTTGTTTTATTGACAAAATTGCAGCTCCGTTTTTAACACCAGAAAAGACCCCATCATCTTCATTTTTAAGTCTGTTGATCTCCCTTGGAGAATACATATCATTAGCCATGATTTTTTTAGAAATATTTTCAGGGAAATAGAGTTGGCCTACAAAATAAAATTTATCATCTTGTCTTTTTTGTACATTAGCTTTCCTTGCAGATACGTGAATGTGTATAGCCCTTCCAGCATAAAATCCTGGAAATATAGTGGTAAATCTGACGATACCTTCTTTGTCTGTTCTCTGTGCCCCACGAAGGAATGTGCTTTCATCAGTTCTTGAAATTGTTCCTATCCCATCTGTTGGTGCCTCTAGATCTGGGTTTATGTATTTCCAGCCTGAGTATTTTCCCATTGCATTACAATGCCATATGTCAATAAAAACATCATTTAATGGCTTGCATGTAACAGAATCAATTATTTTCATTGTTAATAAAAGAGGTATTCCTGGCTCTTCTTCGGTTATATTTCTTCTCAGTAATTTATTATTAATAAAATATGGCCCTGACATCTCCTCCGGAGCCATTTCACAAACGCCTATATCAAAACCACTCTTTTTATTTGGTTGACTCGATGTAGAAGCAATAGCTCCAGTCGGCACCAAAGGTAATAATGAAAACATTGCGCCAGTAACACTTGCCTGTTTCAGAAAACGCCTTCTTTCATTTTTCATAGAACAGTTCCTTATATAATATGCAGTAAAATAATATACTGTATGTACTAATTTTAATATTCGGCAAGTGTAACCGTTCGCGTTTGAAATATGACACTGATATCTAACCATATGACAATCAATATTTATAACGTAAGTAATAAAAAAACAGTGAACTATCTCGACAAAAAAGATTTCAAAAGCTAGACATTTGGTCGTCAGGAAGGCGATTCTGCGTTATTTGAATCTTTCAGAATAAAAATTATTAAATAGCACATATAACGCAATACTACTGGGTTTTAATTTTCTATTTTAAGTAGTTTAAAAAACAAAAATCATTGGGGTAAATGGATAACTAACTGAGGAAATTAATAATGCAATTTTCTGATTATATTAATTCATCTGTAACTACACTATTAAATGCCCTTGAACAGAAAAAAATCACATCTCTTAAACTCATTGAATATGCGATTGAACGTATAAATATGCTGGATAAAACCGGTTCTGCGCTAAATGCCATTACATGGTTATTTGAAGATGAGGCAAAAAAAGCCGCGATCCAGAGTGATATAAAACGTTCCAAAGGTATTTCTGCCGGAAAGTTGGAAGGAATCCCAGTTCTGATTAAAGACAATATTGAAGTGGCGGGTTGGCCAACTACCGCAGGCTCTGTTGCTCTTCAAGGAATTATTGCAAAGCAAGATGCTCCAATCGTCGCCACGTTAAGGGAAGAAGGTGCGATACTATTGGGTAAAACGGCGATGCATGAACTTGCAGCAGGTATTACCGGCGCTTCATCTCTATCGGGGTTTACACAGAATGCTTGGGTTCCTGGTTATTCTCCCGGTGGCTCAAGTAGTGGATCAGCAGTTGCAGTCGCGGCCGGTTATGTTCCGCTCGCAATAGGAACGGATACAGCCGGTTCAATACGTATAATGATATTAATATCCTCGCATATCCTGTGATCCGCCACTCTCCAGTAAAAATTGGGCAGCAACAAATATTGGAGAATAATGCTTTCCTTTCTCCCGTTACTGGCGCTCCGGCATTGAGCATTCCTGTTGGATTTACACCTAATGGTTTTCCGGTTGGAATGGAGTTACTGGCTCTAAAAAATAAAGAAAACCTACTTATTAAAGCAGCATCTATTTTCCCGGATAGCCATTCTATCTTATTGTAGATGTTTAAAGATACACACGGATATCGTGATGTTGCATGCAATAAAAAAGATCTTCAATTCGAAGATCTTTTATAGAAAGCTAAAAATCAGTTATCGCAATGCCCTTCTTTTGCGAGACGGACATCTGGCTTAGAAATCACCCTTTTCCCTTCTTGCTCTGTTGATACGCTCAATTTGGCTCCACCAACAAAAACGCCCATCTTGATGGATTGTCTTATAAAGTAATTTTTCCCGGCTTCAGTGAAAAGATATATTTCATTAGGCGAAAATTCGGATTCAGTTGCTATTTTATGGTTTTGATTACCTGACACTTGCGTGTAGAAAAATGTTTTGTCCACTGTTTCACCGAGGCATTTATCATCAATATAAATATCTTTTTTCAATGCCTTGCCAGCAAAACTGTCACGATAGATATACAAACCAGATTTACTTTCTTCTGGTGCTGAGAAACTTTTAACTTGTGCTGATTCTTGTTCGGAAGCAAGAGGTATGCTGGCACAACCACTAAGAAACAAGGCACTTAAAAGAGAAATGGGTAAAATTAACTTTTTGATATTCATAATAAAAATGCAGCCTTTTTTTTATAAAAAACAGGAACAAGAAAATTTTAAGTGGCTTTATACAGCAATTTAACAATTTTTGCTATTTTCCTTTTTTAAACATATTCAGGCTGGCACTGCATGATATTTTGCATTGGACTGAATCTTTACAACCGGGTTAAAAAACATCAGATTTTTGATGTTCAAAAGCTGCTTTCAATAATTCGATGCATTCTTGTGCACCTCGTTTTAATATTTCCCCTTTCAAACAAACAACATGAATTGGCAACACCAACCCATTTTGCAAATTACGAAATTTTAAACGCTTTAACTTACCCGTTGATAATTGATTCTGAATTAACGAATAAGGTAAATTTCCCCATCCCAGCCCCGCTTCCACTAAGCCTAATGCCATAGAAAAGTTATCCGTACGCCAAAATTTTGTACCTACCTGAGCGCGAACATCACTGAGATTATGGTGATGGCTGGCAATGATAATCTGACGAGCTTGTACCAGATCTTCAAAATAGAGAGGGGTTTCATAGGATAATGACGGATGTTTTGCTGAAATTGTTGCAATAAGAGACTCATGCCCCAAACACTGAAACTGTTCCTGTGGATTAATATATAACCCACCGAAAACAACAGCTAATTGAATCCGACTCTGATGTAATAAGGGTAAAAGATCGTCTTGTGGAGCGGTTAAAATCTCAACATTCATCAATGGGTAACGTTGATTAATTTCTTGTAAGGCACCAAATATGCTGGAAGGATTGATATCTGTCGCTACGCCTATAGATAATGTGCTTTCCATGCCTTGAGACAGCTCCCGAGAAAAGGCATTAATCTGGCTTAACTTGTCAACAATTTCTTGTGCGTAGGGAACTAATACTTGTGCTTTTTCCGTAGGAACAGGCTCTCTATGACTTCTATCAAATAGCTCATAACCCAACTCAGCTTCTAGGTTGGCGATCCCCATACTGACCGCTGATGGCACGCGGTTTAATGCACGTGCAGCGGCAGAAAAAGAGCCCTTATCCAAAACAGTCAAAAACAATTGTAAGTTCTCACTTGAAAATGACATAACCCTCTCACCTTTCAAAAAACCTGATAGTATCTGACTTTTATTATCACTTCTATTGATTTAATTTGCCGCTATTCAAAACTGAAAAATAAGGAATTGTGTAACTATTATGCAAGGTATCAAACGTAAAATAGTTTTTATCTCTGCTTATGAGATCATTGGGATGGTGACTTCATCCTTGGGTATGGCATTTTTATCAGGAAATTCCACCAGCACTACAGCACCTCTTGCTGTGGCAATTACAACTATCGCGGTAACATGGAATTTTATTTTCAATACCTTATTTGAATACTGGGAAGCCCGTCAGATATCACGGACGCGTACATTTCGTCGTCGGATCATTCACGCTGTTTTATTTCAACTGACATTAGTCATATTTTTAATTCCGCTGATGTCTTGGTGGTTATCGATTAGCTTATTGGAAGCATTAATATTGGACATCGCATTTATTATTTATGTCCCTATATATACTTTTGTATTTAATTGGGCTTTCGATAAGATCTTTGGATTACCATCATCAGCGTTGCCACAAGAAAACACGGTAAATCAATAAATGAATTATTGAGGTTTTAAATATAGATAGCATGGCCAGCCATGAGGATTATCATTCCCTCGCCTATGGTTGGCCATACTGAGAAGCAGGAAGGTATCTTTTCTCTTAAAGCGCTTTAATTTTTTTCCATATACTATCGTCAATTGTCATGCCGTTTCGCCTGTTTTCAGCTTGCCTGCGAACCAATTCGTGACCCGGTAACCGAATGGCTGTCTCGGGATCTACCCGTTCTGCTGAGGTAATAAAATGCGTGCTCATTTTCAGTTTTTCTTCCCGGGAAGAATCATCAATCAATTTATCCACTTCAATAGCGATGAATATCTGAGAAATACCATATTCATCCCGATTATTTTGTGTAATTTCAGCGACTGATAAGCCGTTTGAAAGTAAGGCGGCCATCATATCCAGCACAATGGATAGGCCCGACCCCTTCCAATATCCCATAGGTAAAAGCCGACGAGTTTTCTCAATTATAAAAGGATCTCTGGTTAGATTTCCATCATCATCATAACCCGCCTCAACAGGGAACTGTTGCCCTGACAATAGGTTTGTTTGTAATTTTCCATAAGAAAACATTGATGTTGATATATCGAGTAAAGTAATAGGATTGCCCGGTATAGCTATAATGAGTGGGTTTGTCCCAATACGGCACTCTTTTGCTCCCCAAGGTGGCAACGCAGCCATAGAATTAGTCCAACAGATCCCGATGAATCCTTTTTCTGCCGCTTGCGAACCATAGGTGCCTCCTCTCATCCAATGATTGGTATTACGTAGTGCTACCAAACCAAGACCATATTCCTTAGCCAGTTCAATTGCTCTGTCCATCATTTCTTTAGCTGCCAAATTACCGATGGATTGCTGTGCATCCCATTGTTCAATGACACCCAAAGAGGCGACTTTCACGGGCTTAGCATCGGGAATAACGTGTCCTATATCAATTTGATGAATAAACCAAGGAAAACGGTTAACGCCATGTGAATTCACACCATATTCTGTGGTACTGGCAAACATTTCTGCACAGGCGTCTGCTGTCTCTGCTTGAACGCCCCGGGACAATAGCACTCGGGTAAGTTGTTCTTTTAATTGCTCAAAAGTAATTTTCATGCTTGCTTCCTCATTTACAATTCCATGTATTAACAATCAATTAACATATGGCAAAAATAAGAAAGAAAATATAGTAATAGACAGTATTTTGATTTTATTTACCAAAACCTAAACAGTGAGGTTCAAAACGAATAAACTGAGATCTTCATATGGGGGATGATTGATTTAAATTCATTAATGGTTCTTGAATCAAGAACATTAATTGTGAGCCATTTTCTCCCAGTAGAATGAGAGAAAATATGTATTGAAGTTTTTATGGATTGCTTTTGATAAATAATTTTTTCCCTAGGAAATCAATTAAAATCGCGTGATCTTTGATAAAATTATATCCAATCAATCCATCAAAATTTAACTGTTTAAACTCTCCGCCCATCAGAATCGCATTTATTGTGAGGTCGTTGTCCCCCGCTCCATCAAGTTTAAAAACCGATGCAACACACTCTTTATTAGTCAAAGCGTCATACACTATTTGGCAAGAAAGATGCTTTGCATCACCAGATAATCTTTCTTTCATAAAAAATGAAATTGAAGCTCCGGTATCCAAGACCATATTGTAATGCTTAGCATTTTGGGAGACTTTAACAGCAATACCTTCCTTACTTAAATTCAGTGGTAACTCAACCCAACCATCAGTGGTATTTATCTCAAAGGCTTGCAAATGATCAGCAACTGATAATTTCTGAGTTTTATAATCAATAAGGACGACTTTTTCTTTGAACAACCCTAAGCCAATAACCATATTTTCGGGAAGATTGCCTTCCACGCCAGGTTGCGTATTTATCCCGTCAGAAATGGTCATAGATGCTCCCCATGGTGTTAACGATACTCCGAAAATATTCTTAAATATCATCCCATTTATTGAAATTTGCGGAATACTAAACTTTTCATTAAAAAAAGTCTTACCTGTAATGTCGGTGGAACGCTCCTTTTCAGCGTCTATAACCAAACCTGAAATTTTTGACATAAATGCCTTGGATAAATGGAATCCACTACTTGAGCCTGTATCGATCATGAACTCTTGTTGTTTCCCATCAATATCAATCGTTGTTATTGGAAGAGATGTTTTTTTATCCAATTTAAAATCCATGTGCATGACCTTTTCAGATGCCACGGTGTTTGGGATAGTTAAAAAAGATAAGGCGATAAATACAGATATTGGAATATACCTCTTGGGTAAAAAAACCATTATGCTCTCCGATTATTTGTTTTTTATTAGCAAGCGCTTTACTTTTTCATTATATAAGATGAATTATTTATTATTGTTATCATTTTTAAAATGGGATTTAAATCACGTTAATTAAAGATATTGGCTTCCATTTTTTAAAAAGGAATCTCCCCTTGAAAATATATACCTATCCAAAAAGTAGATCCTTGAGAGTGTTATGGGCAATCGAAGAAATCGGCGTAGCTTGCGATTCAGTAAAAGTTGACCTGTTCGATCCTAATTCAGACATGAAATCCCCTCACCCACAAGGAAAAGTCCCCTTTATGACTAATGAGGATATTTCCATCAGCGAAACACTCGCGATATGTATATATCTGTGCGAGAAGTATGCCGGAGAAGCGCTTTATCCGGCAAAAATTGAAGAAAAAGCGATAGTTAATTCATGGCTGAGTTTTGCCCTTACCGATCTTGAAGCACCAGTGATGGGCCTGTTAAAGCAACTTATGTTCGTCCCTGAAAATAAACGCTCACCTGATATACTCGATTATTTCAGATCTGAAGCAACTAAAGTTGTTTCTCAGGTGAAATTGAACGGGAATGACACATGGATCGCAGGAAAAAACTTCACATTGGCAGACATATTTATGTCACATACTCTTCTGTGGGCAAAATTTGGCGGGATATCTATGGATAAAAACATCGAACATTACATCGACAGAGCAATGAATCGGCCCGCTTTTCTGATAGCCCAAGAAGGGGGTTTGCGCCCAATTCAG